>NZ_CP089301.1:5687500-5698134 GCF_021227995.1 Novosphingobium kaempferiae | reverse complement strand
CCGGTCTGGATGTTGAAGGTCAGGTCCGCGCCCGCCGTCGTCGAGATCAGCGTGTTGCCGTTGAACTTGGTCTGCGTGAAGCTGTCGTTGATCTGCGTGGTCAGCGCCGAGACTTCCTGCTGCATCGCCGCGCGGTCCGAGGCCTGGTAGGTGCCCGAGGCCGACTGGATCGCCAGTTCGCGAACGCGCTGGAGCATGTTGCCGACTTCCGAGAGCGTGCCCTCGGCGGTCTGCGCCAGCGAGATGCCGTCGTTGGCGTTGCGGATGCCCTGGCCCATGCCGCGGATCTGCGAGGTCATCGAGGTCGAGATCGCAAGGCCCGCCGCGTCGTCCTTGGCCGAGTTGATGCGCTTGCCGGTCGACAGGCGCTCCATCGCCGTGCCCAGCATCTTGCTGGCAGCGTTCGAAGCATTCGAGGCGCGGATCGCGCTGATGTTGGTGTTGATGACTGACATTGTGCGCCCGGCGCGCTGGTCCCCGGGCTGGTCAACGATACGGGCACGGCGGGTGACGGCGTCACCAGCAACGGCACCGTCAGCGTCGGCGGCCTCGAGCCCGGGGCGACGTTCGAGTACAGCACGGACGGCGGCACGACCTGGCAGCAGGGCGCCGGCAGCAGCTTCACGCTGGGTGCGGGCACGTATGCGGACGTGCAGGTGCGCCAGACCGACGTCGCCGGCAACACCGGCCCGGCGAGCTCGCTGGGTGCGGTGACGGTGGACGCGGCTGCGAGCGCGCCGACGGCCGCGCTGAGCACCGACAGCGGCCTCGCCGGCGACAACGTCACCAATGACGGCAGCGTCGTGGTGAGCGGCCTCGAACCGGGCGCCAGCTTCGAGTACAGCACCGACGGCGGTAGCACCTGGCAGCAGGGCACCGGGAGCGGCTTCACGCTGGCCGAGGGCACGTATACGGGCGTGCAGGTGCGCCAGACCGACGCGGCGGGCAATGTGAGCCCGGTCTTCTCGCTCGGCGCGGTCACCGTCGATGCGACGATCGCGCCGCCCACGGTGGCGCTGGCGAGCGACACCGGAACGCCGGGCGACGGCCTCACCAGTGACGGGACGGTCACGGTCGGCGGCCTCGAGCCTGGCGCGACGTGGGAGTACAGCCTCGACGGCGGCGCGACGTGGACCACCGGCAGCGGTGGCAGCTTCGAGCTGGCGGACGGCACCTATAGCGGCGTGCAGGTGCGCAGCACCGATGTAGCGGGCAATGTGAGCGCCCCTGCGGCGCTGGGTCCGGTGACGGTGGTGACGGGCCCTGCGGGCGACCTCACCCTGGCGCTGGAAACCGACACCGGCGCGAGCGGTGCGGACGGCGTCACCAGCGACGGTACCGTCCTGGTCGGCGGCCTCGCGCCGGGCGCGACCTACGAGTACAGCACCGATGGCGGGCTCACCTGGCAGCCGGGCGCGGGCAGCAGCTTCGAGCTTGCCGAGGGGACCTACAGCGACGTGCAGGTCCGGCAGGTGGACGGCGCGGGCAACACCGGGGCACCCACTTCGCTGGGCGCGGTGACGGTGGACACGAGCGGCGCACCCACTCGACGATGTCGCCGCTGGTGAGGTTCACCACCATGACGCCGCACCAGGCCTCGGCATCGCGCTTCTTGAGCTCGGCGTCGAGCAGCAGGCCCTTGAAGGTGCCGTCGCGCGGCTTGGAAACGGTGACGATGGCATGGCCGTCATGGATCGCCATGCCGCGCAGGAAGCCGGGGCAGAAGGCGATGTCGGTCTTCTCGCCGGTGGCCGGATCGATGCGGACGATCTGGCCGCGCCCGCTGTCGAGGACGTAGACCTTGTCGCCCACCACGCGCGGGCTGTGCGGCATGGAGAGCTGGTCGGTGACGACGCGGTCGTCGCGCACGTCGATCAGCACGCCGCCCTCATGGCGACGCTCGCGCCAGCCGCTGAGCACGTCGGAGCGGCTGACCGCCGTGACGTAGCGGACTTCACCGTCGGCCATCGCCATGCCGTTGAGGTGGCAGCGATCCTCCGGCGCAAGCTTGGAGATGAACGACGGCTTCCAGATCGGCTTGAAGCTGTGCGTCAGGTCCAGCGTGGCGAGGCAGCTGTACTTGGTGTTGACGAAGATGACCCGGCCGTCCTTGTCGACGCCGACTTCGTGGATGTCGACATCGCCGATGGTCTGCGCGTTGCGCGGGACGAGCACGGCGTCGAACACGCACCCACTCGACGATGTCGCCGCTGGTGAGGTTCACCACCATGACGCCGCACCATGCCTCGGCATCGCGCTTCTTGAGTTCGGCGTCGAGCAGCAGGCCCTTGAAGGTGCAGTCGCGCGGCTTGGAGACGGTGACGATGGCATGGCCGTCATGGATCGCCATGCCGCGCAGGAAGCCGGGGCAGAAGGCGATGTCGGTCTTCTCGCCGGTGGCCGGATCGATGCGCACGATCTGGCCGCGCCCGCTGTCGAGGACGTAGACCTTGTCGCCCACCACGCGCGGGCTGTGCGGCATGGAGAGCTGGTCGGTGACGACGCGATCGTCGCGCACGTCGATCAGCACGCCGCCCTCATGGCGACGCTCGCGCCAGCCGCTGAGCACGTCGGAGCGGCTGACCGCCGTGACGTAGCGGACTTCGCCCTCGGCCATCGCCATGCCGTTCAGGTGGCAGCGATCCTCCGGCGCGAGCTTGGAGATGAACGACGGCTTCCAGATCGGCTTGAAGCTGTGCGTCAGGTCCAGCGTGGCGAGGCAGCTGTACTTGGTGTTGACGAAGATCACCCGGCCGTCCTTGTCGACGCCGACCTCATGGATGTCGACATCGCCGATGGTCTGCGCGTTGCGCGGGACGAGCACGGCGTCGAATTGGAGGCAGGCTTGAGCCGGGGCGATCTCACCGAAGCAGAATGGCGTGTTTTGAGAGCATTGCTGCCGATTGATGCCGTAAACCGGGGCCGTGGTCGGCGTCCCGAGCAGAACCGTTCTATCATCAACGGCATACTTTGGCGCCTTCGCTGTGGAGCACCCTGGCGCGACGTCCCACCCAAATACGGGAATTGGAACACCATCTACCGGCGGTTTCGGCGCTGGAGTGAGGCCGGGGTCTGGGAAGCCGTTTCGGTTACGCTGGCCGAGATCATGGCGGACAGCGGGCATTACAGCATCGATAGCACCACGGTTCGCGCCCATGTCTCGGCAGCGGGCGGAAAGGGGGGACTCATCGACGAGCTCTTGGCCGCTCGCGGGGCGGGTTCAGCAGTAAGCTTCACTGTCTGGCTGACGCCCGAGGGCGACCGCTCGCCTTCCACCTGACGGTGGGGGAAGCGGCGGATTGTAAGGCCTATGACACGCTGATCACGTTGCCGGAACAGGCGCCACAGGCGCTACTCGCCGACAAAGGCTACGATGCGGACGCCATCCGTGCAGACCTTGCAAGCCGCGACATACAGGCCGTCATTCCAGGCCGATCAAACCGCCGGGTGAAGATTGAACATGATCGGGCGCTCTACAAGCAACGCAACCGCATCGAGCGCATGTTCGGCCATTTGAAAATCAACCGCGCCATTGCCATGCGATATGATCAGCTTGCCTGTGGATTCACGTTTGAAGTGCACCGTTCAAGATTTGTGAGAATGCCTCTGCGGGAGTTTGGAAGTCGAGGCATTTTCGCGGTGTTTGGTTGAAGCGTTTGACGATTTTCTGCAGCTGTCCGGAGCTGATTTCATCCAGATTGGTCTTGCGGGGGAGATAGCGTCTCAGGCGGCCGATGGCGTTTTCGACACCGCCTTTCTGCCATGGGCTTCGCACATCGCAGAAGAAGGTTTCGATGCCTGGCGCACGATGAAGCCGATAATGTTCGGCGAATTCGGTGCCGTTGTCGAAGCTGATGGTTCTGCGCAGATATGAGGGCAGGTTGCGCAATTGCCTTGCGATGCGCTGTGCGGTCAGGGTGGCGCGACGGTGGGGCAACTTCTCGACGATGGTGAAGCGTGTCTGTCGTTCATGCAGGACGAGCAGGTTGTGACCATATCCGGCGAACAGCATGTAGTCGGCTTCCCAGTGACCGCATTGGTTGCGATGTCGGGCTTGCGGGGGCCTTTCCTGAATGGGCCGACGATGCTTGATGAAGCTGGCGGGGCTGCCGCCTCGTTTGCCGGGCAGCCCGCGCCGGCTTTTGCGGCGAGGCAGGAGCCGGTGCCAGTAGTCCTTCTGGGCGCTGCGGTGATAGACGTAGCGATAGATTGACTCGTGGCTGATGGTGGGGCCATCTGCGCGGGTCAGTCGGCCTGCGATCTGTTCGGGAGAACTTCCCATCGCAAGGCCGTTCTTCACGATCCTGCGCAGGTCCGGCTGGCGCTCCAGCTTGAAACGACAGTCCCACTGTCGGCGACGGGCAGCCAGATCCTGCGCCCGCCGGGGATGATAACCACCAGACCATGCCCTGGTCCTCCCGCTGTTACGCCCGAGTTCGCGGCTGATCGTCGTGTGATGACGATCAATCTCCCGAGCAATCTGCCGCAGAGATATACCGCCTGCATGCAGCCGGTATATCTCGATACGCTCATCAAGGCTGAGTTGCCTGTACTCTCGTCCCATCGCGCCGCCACCTTAACAGGTGGTGCACTTCAAATGTGAGTCCGGCGGTTTGGGCTCTTTTGTCGCGGATTTTTGCGTTGAGCCTGACGAGGAGTTTTCGGGCGAGGGCGATGCGCACGACCATTTTGGGTTTTCCGGCGGCGAGGAGTTTTTCGCGGAAGGCGTGGAGGGTTGGATCGTATCGTCTGGCGATATCGGCGACGAGGAAGAGGATGGAGCGTATGCCGGCTCGTCCGCCGCGAACGCGGCGTTTTCCGGAGCGCTGGCCGCTGTCGTTGGCGATGGGTGCGAGGCCTGCGAGCTTGACGATGGCCTTGCCGGACACGGTGCCGAGTTCGGGGAGATCGGCGAGCAGGTAGGCGCTCGTACGACCTGCGAGGCCTTTGACGCTGCGAATGGTTTCGTCGAAGGCGCGCCAGGCGGGATCGTCGTGGATGATCTCGGCGATCATGGTGGCGAGTTTTCGGGACTGGCGGGTGAACAGGGCGAGGGCTTCGCCGATCTGTTCGAGGGTCAGGGGATCGGTCGCCGCCGACCGGCGCTGCTTCTGGACGACGATATCGCGCGTGACCTGCCTGAGACGGGCCGCCAGGGCCTCGAGTTCGGCCTGGCCCTTGTCGGGCGGCAGGGTGGGCTGGAGCTTTCTGGCGTCGGCGAAGTGGGCCAGCACCTGGGCATCGATGATGTCGGTCTTCTCCAGATAGCCCATCGCCTCGGCGAAGGCCCGGGCCTGGCGGGGATTGACGATGGCGCAGGCGATGCCCTCTGCCCATAGCTGGACGAAGGCCATCTTCTCGCAACCACCACTGGCCTCCAGCACCACCAGTGCATCGTCGCCGGCATGAGCCCGCACGAAGCGGGCAAGCTCGGCGATGCCTTCGGGCGTATTGGCACAGCGCAGGCTGTGATCCGGTGCGGTCCAGGCATCCAGCCACGCCTTCGAACTATCGACTCCGACTTTGCTTTGCGTCACCTTGTACCTGCCTTGTCTGTGCGATTGGCAACCATCCGACTGTTCGGTCGCAGGGCAACAGCAGGCCGATCCCAAACTCCCGACGGTCGACCAGACCAAGGGGGACACGGGCGTCGACACTGCAACCATCGGGCCGGATGGCCATCCGGCCCGATGGCTTCAGGCGACTCTCATCGGGTCCCCCTTGTATCTTGAGATTGAGGCATAGTGCTGAAGCGAGAGGCACCGCGCGCGGTGCCTCTCGCACCGTTTTTCCGAGCCCGCGTCCCCCTTGGTCGTTGCAGTCCGCTGGGGAGCTTGGGCCGGAACGGATCTTCATCAACCCGAACGGTTGCACGGGGCCAGACCCCGCACACGCAAGGAAGGGAACGAAGATATGACACAGCATGACGGATTTGTCGGCATCGATGTCAGCAAGGCGCAACTCGATGCCTGCCTGTGGCCCGATGGTGAGGCCCGCGCTTTCGCCAACGACACCCAAGGGCTGCGCGATCTGCTCCGCTGGCTGCACAGGCTGCGCCCGCAGTCCGTCGGCTTCGAGGCATCGGGAGGATATGAACGCGCGCTGCTCGCGGCGCTGTGTGCGGCCCGGTTGCCCGCGCGCCGGGTCAATCCGGCTCGCCTGCGTCAGTTCGCCCGCGCCGCCGGTGTCCTGGCCAAGAACGACCGCATCGACGCGGCCATGATCGCACGCTTCTGTGCGGCCCTGCCACAGCGCGAGGCACGCCACGATCCCCTGCTGGCAACGCTCGCCGGGCTCGTCACCGCCCGCCGCCAGTTGTGCGAGGAACGCACCCGCTGCACCCACCAGGCCGAGCAGGCCGACCATCCCCTGGTCAAGCGCCTCGCCCGGCAGCGCATCAAGCGTCTCGCCGCCGAAATCCTCCTCCTCGAAACCGAAATCGCCCGCATCCTCGCCGGGCGCCGCGACCTCGCCGACAAGCATGAGCGGCTGCGCTCGGCCCCCGGCGTCGGCCCCGTCACCGCCGCCACCCTCATCGCCTTCATGCCCGAGTTGGGATCCATGACCGGCAGACAGGCCGCCGCTCTCGTCGGCGTCGCTCCGTTCGATTGCGAAAGCGGCACCTTCAAGGGAAAGCGACGCATCATCGGCGGACGAAAACCCCTGCGCGATGCCCTCTACATGGCCGCTCTCGTCGCCAGCCGCGCAAACCCAGTCATCGCAGCATTCTACCAGCGAATGAAAAGCGCTGGAAAACCACCCAAAGTCGCCATCGTCGCCGCCATGCGAAAACTCCTCGTCGCTCTCAACGCAATGCTGCGAGATCACACAAACTGGAAAAATGCTTAGACGGTTGCTCCCCGCCTTGTTGCCCACCTCGCCCGGGCGCAGCATGTTCTCGAGCCGCCAGACCTGCGAGAGCGAGCCGAGATAGAGCCGCCCCGGCCGCCAGCACACGCCCATCGCGCGGCTGAAGTTCTGCTGGTTGAACGAGACCGTGCCGTTCGCATGCGACCCGACGAGGAACAGCTGGCCCGTCTGGTACGAGGTGAACGCAAGGCTCAGCCGGTGCGTGCGCAGCCAGTTGTTGAACCCGCGCGAGACGGAGATGTTGGTGGCGCCCGGCGCCAGCGTCGGCGCCTCGGCTCCCGGAGCGGAGGCGGACCCGGTGGTCACCTCGGTTGCCGGAGCGTCAGTGGCGGGTGCCTCCGTTGCGGGCATTCCGGCTTCCGCCTCCTGCTCGGGGGAGGAAGCCGGACGCTCGGTGGAGAGGGCGGTGTCGGTCATATCTGTTCTCTGCGTATGGTGGAGCCGGGTTGCCCTCCGGCTCTCTGGTTGAAATCAGAACTTGAAACGGATGCCGGCGCGGCCGCCGCCGCCCTTGGCGGACGAACCGAAGCTGGCGCTGCCCTCGATGAAGCCGCTGACCGGGCCTTCCGAGAGGATGTTCACGCCCAGCGCGGCCTGTCCGTAGTCACCCATGGCGTGGCCATCGACGGTCTCCGAAGTGCCGCCGCTGAACAGGGTCGCGGAGGCCTTGCCGTCGAACTGGTGAACCCAGCTTCCCTTCGCATAGAACACCGCATCGGTGCCGAGGAAGCGGGCCTTGCCGCCGATACGCGCGCCCAGCCTGCCGGTGAGGCCATCAAGCTTGCCGAAGTCCACCGACTGGCCGAGCAGTTCGACCCGGTCGATATCGGTCTTCTGCCATGCCAGCGACGCCAGCGGCTCGACGAAGATCCGCTCCGAACCCAGCCGCGCACCGATTTCGGCCTGCAGGCCGTAACCGTTGCCGGAAGTCTTGTCCGACCAATCCAGCGCCTTGCCGTTCGCGTCGATCGAGTGGTGATCGTACTGGCCCAGCAGGTTCGCGAAGAACGCGCCGCGCTTGACCGATGCGTAGGCGCCGAGGTTGACCGCGTCGAACTTCGCACGGTCGCCCGCCTGCTCGAAGTTCTGGCGCGAACTGATGTAGCCTGCGGTCACACCGAACACGGTCGAGCCCGCATCGTTCGCCGATCCGCCGAGATCCGCGCCGACCTGGAAGCCGTAGAAGTCCTGACGGTATTTGCCCTGCCCCAAGGCACGACCGCGCTTTATGCGCAGGGCGCTACAGGCCGACAGCTTCTGGGCCTCGGCACGCTGACGGACCGGGCAGAGGGAGAGACCTTCCGCCTCTCCGCCGGGACGAGCACGCAAGTCCTTGCTACCCAGAAGCCGCAGGCGCAAAGGGAGATGCTGCTAACCATCTCCAACGCCAACCACTTCCCGGTTTCGGTGGAAATCCCGATCGGCTCGCCCGGTCAGAAGATTGTCGCGCAGGGCGAAAATCTGCCGCAGACGGACGGGATCGCCACATGGTCACGATCGCTTGCCGCAGGCGAAGAGGCCCAACTGCGCTACAGCTACTGAGGTACGGCGACCTTAGTCGGCAAGCACCGGCACGAAATCCATGTCGTGGCAAGTCGCAGCGGTGTCGAACCAGCACGCCACGGCTTCTCGATGGGCTGGTCCCATGTCTGACAACTGGCCAGCGAAACAACGTGAAGGGGGGGCCTTGAACAGCAAATTGAACGCGCCGATCAGCCGAAAGTTCGCTCACCCTACCATGCTCCGACTGATGGACACCATACGCGTGGCAGGCCTTAGGCAATTCGAGTCGCAATCGTTCAAAATTCTCTTCTGAAGAATCGGCCTCCATGACGACCCGGACGGATCCGCCCAACAGCGCTGCGAGCACGAAAGCCACCGACTGACGGTCGGCGAATTGCGCATCGAAGGCACTTGTGAGCAACGCGTCGATCGACGTCGTCATGGTTTGCGCCGCCCTGCTCATAAGTTCCGACAGGTCAAATTCGGCAGAGATGCCGTAGATCGCGTGCGAAGCGACCATGTCCGCCATCTTCGCGTCCAGCCAGGCCGTCGCAACGCCTTGCGCGATCGCGGTCAGGTCGCTGCCCATCAATTGACTTATCGCATCCGTCATCGCCGTTTCGATCAGGGTGAACTGGCGCTCAACCAGGGCGAAGAGCAGCGCCACGGGCGCAAGGCCGCACTGGTCGAGCGGCCGATCGCCGCGCCGCCGCCGGGCATCGACGTGCTCATCATGGAGGGCACCAACCTGCGCAGCGACAAGCCCGTCATGCCCGAGACCGAAGTGGAGCACCGCATCGCCGCCCTCGCCCGCGAGGTGCCGGAGCATGTCTTCGTCGAATGGTCCGCGCAGAACCTCGGCCGCACCGTCAGCCTCTACCGCGCGGCGAAGCGCACCGGGCGCAAGCTGGTGGTGGACCTCTACACCGCCGACGTCCTGCAGGCGATGCCCGACGCCGGCGGCATCCCCCGCTCCGGCCCGTTCCCGGCGCTGGAAGTGATGATAACCCCCGCCCTCGCCCGCCATTACGAACGCATGCGGCGCGCGGACTTCATCAAGGCGATCATCGCCACCGGCTGCGCCACGTCGCGCGCCCGCGTTGCCGGGCGCCCCTCGATCGTCATGGCCCGCCGCAGCCTGCTGCGCGACTATGCGCGCGGCGACGCCCTGCCCATCACCGCCGCCGACGCCTGGGTCCATTCGAACTGGAGCGGCTACCTCGACGAGGCCGACCCCGCAGGCGGATGGCACCGCGCGAAGACGGCAGGCGCCCGCTGCGAACGCATCCACACCAGCGGCCATGCCAGCCCGGCGCTGCTCGCCCGCTTCGCCGCCGCCATCGCCCCACGCCACCTGCTGCCGGTCCACGGCGTCGCCTGGGACGATCCCGCCCTGGCCTTGCCGGCGGTGAAGCGGCTGCGCGACGGTGAACCCTGGACCATGAAGGAACCGGCCGACCTTGTCGCATGACCCCTCAACCCCTTCTGAAAATGCCAAAGGCTTCAAAGGGGGTAGAAGGCTTTATAGGGATTGGGCTGGAGCCTGCTGCTCTCCGGCCCCTCGGGCACCGGCAAGTCCGCCTATGCCCGCCATCTGGCGCAGCGAATGGGGCTGGAGGTTGAGGACTGCCGCGGCGCGGACCTGCTCAGCCCCTACGTCGGCGGCACCGAGGCGAAGATCGCCCGTCGCCGATGCGGCGATCGTGGAACAGAACTTCGACTATGACCTGCTCTCCCCCTCCAGCCTCATGGAAAAGGCGGTCGGGGAAACGATCACGCTGATCCGCACCAACCCCGCCACCGGTACCGAGACGCGCGAACGCGCCCGCGTGCTGGCGGTGAACGGTGGCGTCGTGCTCGATATCGGCGGGCGCATCGAAGTGTTGCGCGACGATGGCCTTCCGGTTCGCGCCGTGTTCGATCGGGTGCCGGAATCCCTGCGGGCGCGCCCGACGCTTTCGGTCACCCTGGCCAGCACACGCTCGGGATCGCGACCGGCGACGCTGTCGTACCTCACAGGCGGCCTGCGCTGGAACGCGGACTATGTCGCGCTGTTCGATGACAAGACCGGCAAGATCGACGTACAGGGCTGGGTGACGCTGCAGAACAATAGCGGCACGACCTTTTCCAATACGAAGACCCTGCTGGTCGCGGGAGACGTCGGAAGCTCCAGCGGCGCGGACATGTACATGCCGCAGCCGCGCCGCATGACGCGTACCAGCCCCGGCACCGAAAGCGCCGCGCGCGAGCAACTGGGCGAC